>NZ_JAFCUW010000002.1:0-12427 GCF_049896725.1 Massilia sp. PWRC2 | reverse complement strand
CCGCCCCGCCCCCGCCCGGCCCCCCCCCGCCCCCCCCCCCCCCCCCCCCCCCCCCCCCCCCCCCCCCCCCCCCTGGGACAGTCGTTGAACCGGAAGTGGCATAGGCAGGCGCGCCGTCTGGATACACCCCTGCGGATGGAGTATGGCCATAGCAGGCTGATTCACTACCAAGCACTCCGCACCCGAATTACGCCATCGTCAGCCGACTCTTTTTTCCATCACGTCATGCTCATGTTCAAACCGACCGTCCGCACCAAGACATAGGTGAACAGGCCCAGACCCAGCAGCGCCAGCACGAAGATGGCAGCGGCCTTGCTGCCGGCGCGTAGCAAGGCGCCCTTCTCCCTCTGCTTGCCCGTCTCTTTCTTGCCTTGATCGTAATGCCACTTGATGGCGAAGAACATGCCCGTGCCGAGCACGATCGCCTTGAAGGTAATTAAGACTACAGGGATCCAATCCATCATTTTGTGCTTCCAGGGTATGACTTGACAGTATCTGTCGTGAGGAACATGGCATCGAGCGCCGTGCTGGGCGAGGAAAAACCGCCATTGGCGTGCAACAGTGGTGTTGCTGCGCCTTCTACAGCATACTACCTAAAAGCAAGTTCCATACATCGAGACAAAATGTCCCAGGCGAAAACCATACAAGAGGAACAGGTGCCGGCCTGGTTGCCTCGCCTGGCCGGCAACAAAGGGCCCCGTTTTTTGCAGATTGCCGATGCCTTGCAGGCGGCGGTGGCAGACGGCGCGCTCAAGCCGGGTGACCGTCTGCCGCCGCAACGCCAGCTGGCAGCCTGGCTGGAGGTCGACCTGACGACGATCACGCGCGCCTACGACGAAGCGCGCCGTCGCCATTTGCTGGAGGGCCGCGGCACCCGCGGTACCTATGTCGCCGCGCCGAAAGTCGAGTTGTCCTCGATCCTCGACCTGAGCATGAATACCCCGCCAGCGCCCGATGGCGTGGACTTTGACGACATGCAGCAGCAGGGTCTGTCGCAAGTATTGATGAGGTCAGACAATGAATTGCTGATGACCTACCACCTGGCCGGCGGAAGCGAGGCCAACCGCCAAGCGGGCGCCACCTGGCTGGCACCGATGTTTGGCCAGCTCGATTGCCGTCAGCTGCTGGTCTGTCCCGGCGCACAAGCGGCGATCGCCGCATTGATCCTGGCGTTGACGCAACCTGGCGATGTGATTCTGGCGGAGACGATGAGTTATCCCGGCCTGCGTGCCGCCGGCACATCATTGCGGTGGCAGCCGATCAGCACGGGATGGTGCCGGAGATGCTGGAGCAGGCCTGTCGCCAGCACCAGCCTGTGCTGGTCTACCTCAACCCGACATTACAGAACCCGACCACCGTCACCACGCCGGCACGCCGGCGCCAGGCGCTTGCCAGCATCGCCAGGCGCTGCAATCTGCGCATCATCGAGGACGCCCCCTACTGGCTGCTGGCCGCGTCGCCGCCACCACCGGTTGCCACATTTGCCCCCGAACGGGTGTACTACATTTCAACGCTGTCGAAATGCCTGACGCCCGGCCTGCGTGTGGCGTTCGTGCTCATCCGCGACGAGCACGAACGCCAACGTTTCCTGGTCGCGCTGCGATCGTTTGCGCTGATGGTCGCTCCTCTGACGGCCGCCCTGGCCACCCAGTGGATCGTCGATGGTTCAGCCGGGCGACTGCTGGACGGCGTACGCCAGGAGGCGCGCCTGCGCCACCGGATGGCGCGCGATATTCTGGCGGGACGCTACAGCGGTGCCGGTGACGGCCTGCATGTCTGGCTGCCGTTGCCGGCATACTGGAATGCCGCGCAGCTGGCGCGCGCCGCCGACCGCGAAGGCATCGCAGTCACGCCGGCCCCGGCATTCGCCAGCGGCAGCGAGTCAGTCAACGCCATCCGCATCTCCTTGGGTGGCATCAAGGACCGTGCACACTTCCAGGCCGGTCTGCAACGGCTGTCGGCGCTGCTTGCGCGGCGGCCGCCGCCATGCAGCGCCGCAGTGGTGTAGACAACCCAGGCTGGTGTCACCAGCCTCTCGCCGCCATCGCCAGCCAAACTGCCGCGCTGACGCGCACGCCTGATACATCTCAGCGCCTCACTTCGATCATCCCCTAGCGTCACCAGAGGCGCAGCCCACGCCGACTGCAATTTCCCGTGCGCGGTCTGAGAACTGCCCAGGCAATACCGAAAATTCTGTTCCAGTCTGCGCATATTGCCTCCCTATCAGCATCACTTGGTAAGGCGAGTAACACATGGTAACAGCCCGATATTGCGTTTCGGTATGAATGTACCATCCGCTCGTCATTGTTTCCACATGGAAATTTCATTGGACACAGTTCGCGCGACAGCGTCGATGGCGGCATTGCCCCGATCTCCGCGCTTGGCAAGCCGATGCAATGCGCCCGTGTTGTGCACGCTGGCGCCAACCTGAACGAGAGCAGGAAAATGAAACAACTACCCGGACTGATCGCCGCATGGACTGTCGCTGCTGGCTTCGCCATACTGTTCAGCGGTTGCGCCAGCACCGACAGCAAGGGCGTCATTCCGCCGCCATTGCAGCATACGGCGCCGGTCGACCACGCCGATCTGCAGCCGCTGCTGCCAGCAGCAGGCGCGGGCGGCGGCGCGTACTACAAGGACGATGGCCCTGGCGCCCATCCGCCGTCGCGCCTCGACCTGGTACCGGATGCGATCTTCCAGGCTGAACCAATTGCAAAATCCGGCAACCGGCCGTATTCCGCCCTCGGCCAGACCTACCTGCCGCTGCAGGGCGATGCGCCGTATTCGCAGCAGGGCGTGGCCAGCTGGTATGGCCGCAAATTCCATGGCAAACGCACGGCGTCCGGCGAACGCTACGACATGTACAAGATGAGCGCCGCCCATCCCACGCTGCCGATTCCCTCGTATGTGCGCATCACCAACCTGGAGACGGGCCGGCACGTCATCGTGCGTGTCAACGACCGCGGGCCGTTTCTCGGTGGCCGCCTGATCGACGTGTCTTACGCTGCGGCGTTGAAATTGGGAATGCTGAAAGCGGGCCGCCAGCACGTCCAGGTCGACCGTATCCTGGCATCCGATAGCGAACGCATTGGCACACTGCGGCGCGAAGCGCATGCCGATGAATCGACCGCCCCGGACGACATCAAAGCGCTGATGCTGGAAGACCGCATGGTCGACGCCGAACTGCGTTGAACCGATGAAGAGCTAAAGCAACTGCGGCGTCTCCACCGGCGGCGGCGCCAGGAAGCGCCGCAACGCATCGGCTTCCTGGCTGGGACTGCGTCCGAAAAAGCGCTTGAACTCGCGGCTAAATTGGGACGCACTCTCGTAGCCGACCTGGGCGCACGCAGCCTGCGCGGTCATGTCGTTGCGTGCCATCAGCAGTCTGGCCTGGTGCAGGCGCGCCGACTTGACGTACTGGATCGGCGAGCAATGGGTGACCGATTTGAAGTGGACGTGGAAGGCTGGCACGCTCATGTTCGCTTCGGCTGCGAGCATGCCCACATCGATGCTGGCGGCGTAGTCGGCATGGATGCGCCGTAGCGCCTTGGCGATGCGGCCGAACTGGCCCTGGCCGGTGAGCGCCGCGCGCATGGCGGCGCCCTGCTCACCGAGCAACACGCGAAAGCAGATCTCGCGCACGATGGCCGGACCGAGCACGCGCGCCTCCAGCGGCGAATTCAGTGTTTCGAGCAGGCGCAGCACCGTCTCGCGCAGGCGCGCATCCATCGGCGTGGTCATCATGCCCTTGGGCGCGGCCGGCAGAGCGATCGCGCACTGGTCGATGGCGAACATCAGGTCAGCCAGCGTGGTGCGGTCGACCTGGATCGTCAACCCCAGGAACGGTTCATCCACGGTCGCTTCTGTGGCGCTGGAAAACGGCATCGGCAGCGCCACCACCAGATACTGGTCGGCGTCGAACTGCAACACGTCGGTGCCAAAAAAAGCGCGCTTGCGGCCCTGCAGCGCAATGGCGATGCACGGCTCCGACATCACCGGCGTCTTGGCCACGCTGTAGGTGGCGCGCGTCAAGCGTACGGCGGGCACGGCAGTGTCGGTATGGCCGTCATCGCGGGCCAGCTGGCGGTGCAGTTGTATCAGGCGGTCCACGTCAATTCCTTGGCTACATTTAACGATAGGAATGATCCATCAAAAGGCGGGCGGCCGCCATGGCGTTGCGGTCGAAGCATAGGATTAGGCAAGAAAGCGATAGGCATGTGCATGTGCAGCAAAGCGCCGCAGCCTTACCATGCAGGCGTGTTATTGCCATGAAAAGGACCGCATCATGAACGCACCATTGCATCGACAAGTCATTTTAATCGCCGGCGCCGGCCTCGGCAGCGGGCCGGCGACGGCGCGCCAGCTGGCCGCGCAGGGCCATCACCTGGTGCTGGGGGGACGTGGCGCCCAGCGGCTGCAGGCACTGGTGAGCGAAATCCGGCAGGCGGGCGGCTCTGCCGAATGGTTTGCGCTGGACATCAGGCAGCCGGCGCAGATGCGCGAGTTCCTGGCGTTTGCCGAAGATGTGCACAAGCGCATCGATGTGGTCATCCATAACGCTTGAGCGGGCTGGCAGGTTCCGCTAAAACTGCCGTCAAACCGCGGACTGCCGCTAGTCGCATTGCTGCTCTTGTTGCCCTTCAAATCCACCGGGAAATGGTCGCTCGGCCTGGCCGATCGCTTGAAGGTGGCCCGCACACACGCTACGGTGGACGTGACATGCCTGGTCGGGTGAGCCAGGCGCCAACGCTTGTTGGCGGCCCTGCGCTACCTTCGATCAGCGCGGGGCTGTGAGACTGGCAATGCGCACCATCTTTTTATTCACGAATTCCTGAATCCCCATATTGCCCAGTTCGCGCCCGTAACCCGAGTACTTGATGCCGCCGAATGGCAGCTCGGCATCGGTCCAATCGATGTTATTAATAAACATCATGCCGGTATCGATGTGACTGGCGACGCGTTTGCCGCGTGCGATGTCCTTGGTAAACACCGAGCCGCCCAGACCGAAATCGGAATCGTTGGCCAGTGCAATCGCGGCCGCTTCATCCTTGACGCGGTAGAACGACACCACCGGGCCAAAAAATTCATCGCGGAAGGCCGGGTTGTCCGCTGTGATGTCAGTCAGAATCGTCACTTGCATGAAAGAACCGGGGCGATCCAGGCGCTTGCCGCCCATCACCAGCCTGGCGCCGTGTTTGACGGCATTGTCGACTTGGCCGATTAATTGAAGCAAGGCTTCTTCCGTCGACAGCGGGCCGTGCGTGGTGGTTTCATCCATCGGGTCACCCGGCGTCAAGGCAGACAAGGCCGCCATAAATTTTTCGAGAAAGACATCGGCGACGGCATCGAGCACAATAAAGCGCTTGGCGGCGCAACAGGTTTGCCCGCCGTTATACATGCGCCCCCACACCGCCCATGGAATCGTCAAGTCCATATCGGCATCCTCGAGCACGATAAAGGCATCGCTGCCGCCCAGCTCCATCGAGGTTTTCTTGAGATTTTGGCCGGCGCGCGCCGCCACCGTGCGACCCGCAGCGACACTGCCGGTCAAGGCCACGCCTTTGATACGGGGATCGTCGATGATGGCCCCCGATTGTTCATGGGTGATTTGCAGATTGGTGTAGGCGCCGACCGGCGCGCCCGCATCGATCCACAGTTTTTCAAAGGCGAGCGCGCATTGCGGCACGCAGCCGGCGTGCTTGACGACCACAACGTTACCAGCCATTAACTGGGCGCCGGCAACACGGGCCAGTTGGTAGTAGGGGAAATTCCACGGTTCGACACAGAACAGCACGCCCAGCGGGCTGCTTTCCATGTGCGCTTCGCCCACCTTTGGATGGAGCTGCACGGGCTTGAGAAACTCTTCGGCGTGTTCGGCGTAGTAGTTGAGGATATCGCCACTGAACTTGACTTCGCCGCGTGCTTCGTCGATACGCTTGCCCATCTCCAGCGTGGCTAATGTTGCAAAGTCGTCGACATGCGCATGCAGCAGTCTGGCCGCCCTGGCGACGATGGCGGCGCGCTCCTGGTAACTGGTCTGCTTCCACGTCTGGAAACACGATTCGGCCGTCGCCAGGGAGATTTCAAGCTGGGCGTCGCTGACATGGTCATACGATTTGAGTGTTTTTCCGTTATTCGGATTGATGCTTTGATAGGACATGGTGGGGACCGCTTTCTGTTGAGGGTAGGAAGGTTGCACGCCCGCGATGGTGCGGAAGGTGTCCAGCGGCGGACGACACATCGACACGCGGCGAAGGCGGGCACTGGTGATCGGCCGTCGAGGAGCGCGTGGCAGATTTTTGCCAGCGCTACAGAAACGATGGCGTACGTTTGTGGACCAGCATAGACGGCTCAGGCAAACGTTCAGTGTGGCTTCGCGCTTTCAGCCGCTGCGCGGGATGTTTACACGAAGTTTTGCGGGAATCGCATCGCCAAGTGGGGGCGCCTGCAGGCATCTGGACTCGACGGCAGGGGCACTCGACGGTAAAAGCACGCAGGCGCGCTCGACTTGCACAGTGTCGACAGGCGCCCGCGACTGCAACCTGGCCGCGGCCAGAAAAAAGAGTTGTGCGGATTGTCAGAATGTCGCGTGAAAGAATCGGCGTGCCGGATCAACGCTCCAGCACGTAAAACTTCACCGTATCCTGCCCGCACGAAGAAATGACTTGCAGGCTGTGCCATCCAGTCGGCAATTTTTGGGCGAAATTCACACTCGCGGTATCGTAGAACGACGCGTTGCCGGTCAGTACGCCATCGAGGTACCAGGCGACAGAATACGATCCCCCTGGACAGGTGGTTGTGAAACTGGAGGAAAAATAATTGGTGAACGTTCCCCCATTGATTGGATAGGCGATGTTGACTGCCGCGTTGCTGGCATTGGCCGCCGTGCCCAAGGAAAACAGGCTGGCCATGGTCAGCAGCAGTAGCGATTTTTTCATGAACTTCTCCTCCCAAAAGGCTGCATTAAAATAGACCAGTGCGCTGGGCGGACTGATCGTCGTGAAGCGCGATTCATGCTAGTCGTGTGCCACGAATTACACAGCTGTAAGAAATAGGAGGAGAAACGAGCAGCTCATCCGCAGGCCGCAGGCGCATCCTGCGCTGCTCAGTGACAATGAGCGCCTGATCCGGTACGGGGTACATAGGCTTCGGACAGGGGCGCGATCAATCGGACTGTGTGTCCACACCACCTTCGAAGAGCGACCAGCAAGCACTTCCAGGTGAATTGAGGAAAACAATTTCTCTGGATCAACTATAATGCGACGCCGGCCGACCCGCCATCCGCCATCGAGGAAGACCTTGCATACCTGTCCAGGCGCCAGCCCCGGCACTCGCGCCCTGTCAACATCCCACCGGCGTTGTTCGCCGCAAGCGTCAGGCGCCGCCGGCGGCTTGCCACAAGACTGTCCCGTTTGACAGTCATCCGCACACTTTGACTCTTGACTGAAGTACTCATTGATTCGACTTCTCTACCTCAGTCATGCTGCTTCCACCATCTCGGAGGAACAAGTGCAGGAAATCCTGCTGTCTTCGCGCCGAAATAATTCGGCCAGCAGCATTACTGGCATCCTGGTCCACGGAGGCGGACTGTTCATGCAAGTGTTAGAAGGGCCGGAATCAGATGTGCTCCGGAAATATGTGAAGATTCTCGATGATCCCCGACACAGCGGTGCCCAGATTCTTTGTATCTCTCCAGTGAAAAACAGGATCTTCGAGAAGTGGTCGATGGGGGGCATAGCGAGTGATCCCTTGCAATTTCAACACATCGCCACATTGCGCGCTCGCCGTCTGGAGGTCATCGACGAAAATACCTTCACCGAGACGATGCGCGAGTTTGCACAGAGGCTGAGAAGCCCGCAGTAAGCGTGGTTCCCGCTATTTTTTGGCAGGAAGCAACATGCACCCGGTGGTAAAAGAAGCAAGCGCAGCGGAAGCGAGCACCACACTAGCTTCGAGCGGAAGATTGCTGTTGCAAGGTGTGCGTCAGCGCCCCGCCCTGCGGCGCGGCGCCAGCACTGGCAAGTCGTTCACGCAACGCCGCATTTTCCGCCTCCAGCTGGCCGATGCGATCATGCAGCGGGCGCACTGCCTGCTTGATTTCCTGCTCGCTAAAACGCGGCGTAATATGCTGCGAGCAATTCCAGTCAAAGTTCTGCAGACGCAGCAGGAAAATGCGTTCGATCTTCGCCTTGTAACCGGGGACGGTAAGGAGTTCGGTCAGCGCTGAATCGACATCGCGCTCGAGCAGTTCGACACGGACGTAGATCTTCAGCCGCGCGCGCCGGGCATAGTCCATCAAGAACAGACAAGCGCGGTCATTGGCGGCCAGGTTGCCGGTGCTGATGTACTGACGGTTGCCGCCATAATCGGCAAAGGCAAGCGTGTGCGCGTCGACCACCTTGAGAAAACCGACCGGCCCGCCCCGATGCTGCACGTAAGGCCAGCCGGTTTCGGACACGCTGGCAATGTAAAAGCTGTCGCGCGCCGCGATAAATGCCTGCTCGCTCTCGGTAAAGCGGTCGAACTGACGATGGCGTTTGAAATCTTGCCAGAGATGATACGCCCCCATCTTCGCTTGCGCCGCGCGCACGCTGGGCGTCATCGCGATAGCGAGAAAACTATAGGACATTGGTCGACCTCCATAAAAAATCAATCAAGTGAGCAGGCGGCGACGCTGATCGCCTGTCGGCGGGATCGACAGCGGTGCGGGTGCGCCAGGAGCTATCTTGAACCTTTCAGTGCCCATTGATAATCCCGTAAAATTAATAAACTCCCTCCCACTTTCCGGAAGAATTGAATGGACCGTTTCGAAGCCATGTCGCTGCTGGTGGCAGTGACGAAACACGGCAGCCTGTCGGCGGCGGGACGCGCCACGCGGGTACCGCTGGCCACACTGAGCCGCAAGATTTCTGATCTGGAAGCCTTGCTCGGTACCCGGCTGCTGCTTCGCACCACGCGCAAGATCACGCTGACGGACGCCGGCGTTGCCTATGTCGCAGCGGCGCGCCGTATCCTTGAAGAGGTCGAGAACGCGGAGCGCGAAGCGGCCGGTGAATTCACCGCCCCCAAGGGCGAGCTGGTCATTACTGCGCCGACCATGTTCGGGCGCCTGCATGTGCTGCCCGTCATCGCCGATTTCCTGACGGCCTTCCCGGAAATTAATGTTCGGCTCGTCCTGGCTGACCGCAACGTCGACTTGCTTGGCGACCACGTCGATATGGCGGTCAGAATTGGCAAGCTGCCCGACAGCGCGATGGTGGCAACCCAAGTGGGCACCATGCGTACCGTGACATGCGCCAGCCCTGTACTGCTGGCCGGCACCGGTGCGCAAGGCGCGCCGCGCAGTCCCGATGATTTATTCGGGCTGCCCTGTGTGACGGTGGACACGCCCATGCCGTCGCCGCCCTGGCGCTTCCGGCATCCACGCTCAGGCGCTGCGATAGACGTTGCCATCGTGCCGCGCCTGGCCGTCACCACGCCGGAAGCGGCGGCGCAGGCAGCCGTTCTCAAGGTGGGGGTGGCTCGGCTGTTGCATTACCAGGTGATCGATGCCGTCGCTCGTGGCGAGCTGCAGATTGTTTTAGACACCTACGAAGCCGAACCCGTGCCCGTCCATCTGGTTCACGTCTTGCGCGGGCAGATGCCGCTGAAGATGCGCCGCTTTCTTGATTTTGCCGCGCCGCGCCTACGGCAGGCCGTTAGCGGTATTGCTTCAAAGCGGTAGCGGCGGCGACCACGGCGCACGTACTAAAGCGCTGTTCGTGCAAACGCAACAGCTCATTGGCAATGGTGCATCGCGAATTGTCGCCAGCATGTGCAATCCTATCAATATGCAATTCATTAATAAAGTTGAATAAATTTCCTATTCCATAGCATTCATGCATGCCTCCTGAAATTCATGCCCGGCAAATCAGTAGCACGGACTTTTTAGAGGGATAAAAATCTTTATTTTCCAAATCAAGTCGTTTTATCAGCTTGTCATCGGATCGTATGACTTGATTAACCATTGAAATTTAGCCAGCCGAAAATATATTTGACACCGTTACCGGCTCAACATTATATTTTCGCGATCTGATTTATCTCAGCAGTATTCCCGTCGCAGATCCGCGATGAAAGCGCCGAGTCGGCGAATTCTTAATACCAATCCAATCATGGCGCAGCTTTCTCATATAAACCAAAAATCTCCATCACTGCTGTCCAAGCTGACGCAGATGGCAGCGTTCCTGCTGTCGTCGGGCTTGTTCGCTTCCTGCGGCGGCTCGGGGTCGACGGCGCCAGCTGCAGCGGCCACCACGCCTGGCGCGCCGCCGGCGGCTGGCGCCACTGCGGGGACTGGAACTGCAACTGGAACGACCGTTACCTCGCCGCCCGCCACAGCGGCTGTTCTGGGCCTGACCTCGACGGTGATTGCGCCCGCCAATGGCGGCAAGCTCTTTAGCGTAAAAGCCAACTTTTTCGATGATGGTTTTGTGCCCGCCAATCCGGTATCGAATTACGGATTCCCGAATCCGATCATTACCTACGCGAACACCGACGGCAGCGTTGATGTGGCCTGGCTTGACTATGCGGGGACCGCTGGCCGCAACGCCGGCGGCCTGAGCACGCCACACGCCATTCATATCACCCACGTCAACGCCGATCTGAGCGCCGGCGCCACCACCGCTACCGGAATTCTCTCCTACAAGCTGCTGGGATTTACCA
This sequence comes from Massilia sp. PWRC2, assembly GCF_049896725.1. NCBI lineage: Bacteria > Pseudomonadati > Pseudomonadota > Betaproteobacteria > Burkholderiales > Oxalobacteraceae > Massilia > Massilia sp. PWRC2. The sequence goes on along the minus strand of NZ_JAFCUW010000002.1, from coordinate 1,726 downwards.
GGGACAGCGCCGGCGCTTATTACATTGCCTATAACGTCGACCACCCGTTCAAAAACGCCATCGCCGGCGACGTCAATAACGTCAACGGTAATATGCTGAAGGTGGCCAAGTCGGCCAGCGCCAGTTTTACCACCCCGCTCTGGGACACCCTGGTATTTGGCGATAAAGACAATCACGCCGATGGCAGCAAGGGCGATCCCGGCACGGCCGGTGGTGGCGTACTCGCTTACGATGCGGCTGGCCAGAAATTGCTGATCTATGTGGCGCACCAGATGGCATGGGGCGTCAACGGCACGCGCCACCAGGCCGGTTACCTGCGCTATGTCGACCCCGGGTCCGGCAAGCTGATCGCGCCCGGCGGCGCCAGCGACTTCATGGGCACCGGCTGGCTGTATTCGCACAACTTCAACCAGCGCCTGCTGATCGACAACGGCACGGCATACCTGCTGGCGCACGGCGACGCTTACGCGCGCCAGCTGGGCTTCATGGCGTATTCCTACGCCAGCTATGCGAAAAACGATCGCGCGCTGCTCGACCAATCCTATCTGGCGATCGACGGTGCCGAGGGTGACAACGCCACCAATGCGCAGACCGGTCAATTCATCAAGCTGGCCAATGGCACTGTCGCCATGGTGCACACTACCAGCCAGGCGCGCGCCGCTCGGGATGTGCGCATCGTCATGGCCAGTAGCGTTGACGGCAGCACCAAATCAAGTGCATGGCTCACCACCAATATCGCCGGGGTTGAGGCCATCACACCGAAACTGGAAGCGAGCGGCGATAACATCCTGGTGACGTACGGACTGTGGAAATCGGCCAACCGGACCAACAAGGTCATCGAATGGCATATCGTCCTGCTCGACGCCAACCTGAATGTGTTGTCGAGCTATGTGCCGACCGCGGTGGAATTCACTACCGACGCGCCCTTGATCCGGTTTGGCGGCGGCCCGCATGCGGGACGGGTTGGCTGGATTTCCGGCAATGATGCGGGAACAATCAGCGTCAATCTCATCAACACGCAATAGATGTGACCCGACTTGCCCCGCGGTCGTGGCTGCTCCGGTTCGACAGCCGGGCCGACCTGGAAACCAGCGTGGCACTGATTCATTCTGGCCGATGGAATTCATCGGTGCTTACCTGGGGGTTTGGTTTCCCATGATGGTATAGCTCCGAACCGTGCTAAATTTTTGTGAAACAAGAGCGGAAAGCGCGCGTCTCAAATCGGAAAAGTGCAGGATAAAAAACTTTTTCGCCGAGCCGCAGGATGATAATATTATAGCGCTTGCAGTTCTACCCACGACACCGAAGGTGGCGATGGCGTTTGATTGTCGTGCACCCGCAGCCCCCAAACCAATCGAAATTCCGTGCGATTTATCTGGATCCATTCCTTATGAAATGCTACAGACAATTGAATATAATCGTTTGCGCCTGCTGGTTAGCTTTAGCGTCGAGCGGCGTTGCTGCATACGACTCAAGCAAAGACGCACTGGTTACAACTGCCAGGGATCAAAATGGCGACCTGATTCCATATATTCTCACATCGAACAACTCAGCCAAGAAAAGATATGCCTTGATAGTCATGCCGGGCGGTGCGGGCACGCTGAACCCACCTCGTTATACACAAGTCCGAAGCGCCGAACGCCGGAGCTGAAAAATCGTTTACTTTCAATGACTTGCAGCAGCCCTTGTAAACTTGATCGTTTTCGCGTTTACTCTCGTCTTTTGG